>NZ_PNDT01000104.1:0-19618 GCF_005886375.1 Pseudoalteromonas sp. S1727 | reverse complement strand
AAGCCTGAGCCTGTGGCAAAGTCTGAACCTGTGGCAAAACCTGAACCTGTGGCAGAGCCTGAACCTGTGGCAGAGCCTGAACCTTTGGCAAAACCTGAACCTGTGGCAAAGCCTAAACCGGTAGCAAAGCCTAAACCGGTAGCAAAGCCTAAACCGGTAGCAAAACCAAAGCCTGTAATTCAACCCAAGCCTACCCAAGCACCTAACGCCGAGCCTACAAACTCAAACACTCAACAATATGCTGATGACTATAATATCGAGCTACCTGCTGGTTTAGTTTTACCACACTTAAGTGATGCCAATGCCGTTAATAATCCAACTCCACGCTACCCTCGCTTATCTCGCAGAATGAAAGAGCAAGGAACGGTTTTACTAAAAATTTATATCAATGTAAGTGGCAAGGTAGAGCAAATACAGTTGCACCAATCCAGTGGGTTTTCTCGATTAGATCAATCAGCTAAAGCCACTGTTAAACATTGGCACTATCAACCAGCGAAACAAAATAATACGCCTATTGGCTATTGGTACATACAACCCGTGCATTTTGCACTTAACCAACCCTGATAAGGAGGATTTATGGAAGGTCCCTATGGTATTACAGCGCTTTGGGCACAAAGTGATGGCGTAATTAAAACTGTCGCAATATGCCTACTTTTAATGTCTGTTGCATCGTGGAGTGTCATTACAATAAAAGCGGTAAAGCTATTTCGATTACAGCGCTGTGCATTAAAAGTAAATGGATTTTGGCACTTTAAAGACATTCATACTGAAATAAAACATCTCGACACACGCTCAGGACATCCGACCCCTTTTAGTCAGCTAGTAAATGAAGGGCTCAATGCTAAAGCGCATTACCAGCAACATAAAAATGAACTGCACGGTGATTTAAATCTCACACACTGGCTGACAACATGCTTGCGTCATTCTATTGATGGCAGTAAAGCGGAGCTGCAGCGAGGTTTAGCCATATTAGCATCTGTTGGCGCAACCGCCCCATTTATTGGCTTATTAGGTACTGTATGGGGTATTTATCATGCCCTAATTAATATAGGCATCAGTGGTCAAGCTAGTATTGATAAAGTAGCGGGCCCTGTGGGCGAAGCGCTGATAATGACGGCTTTTGGCCTTGCTGTCGCGATCCCCGCGGTCTTAGGTTATAACGCACTAACTCGCGGAAATACACAAGTGATAGAGCGCCTCAATTTCTTTGCTCACGAAGTTCATGCTTACTTAGTGATTGGCTCTGCCCCCAGCAAAACTGCGCATCAACTAAAAGTTGTAGGAGAGTAGCTATGGCTTTTGGTCAACAAATAAATGATGAAGAACAAATGATGGCTGAAATCAATATGACTCCGTTTGTCGATGTAATGTTGGTGTTGCTTATTATTTTTATCATTGCGATGCCGGTGATCACTCAATCCATCACCGTGGAACTCCCAAAAGCACAAGTAACACAAAGTGAATTAACTGAACATGTAGAAAGTATAAGTTTGCAAGTTATGGCTAATGGTCAAATCAAATGGCAACAGCAAGATATTGATATTACTGCGCTTAAAGCTAACTTAGCAAACATAGCGCAGCAATCTCCTCAACCTAGCTTGCAATTGCAAGGAGCTGCACAAGTACCCTATGAAAAAGTAGTACAAGTGATGGCATTGGCGCAGAATTCTGGCGTGACCTCGTTAAATTTTGTTACTCAATTACCTTAGCAATTTTACTAATTTATGTAGCCTAAAACCAGCCATTATCTCTAAATTTAAAAACAACATTACGACATAACAAACTGATTTAAAAATCATTTCACACAAAAAATAAGGAGTTTATGTGAAACCTACTCGTCCCATCTTAGTATTCCCTAAGCCTCTATCAGCCATTACGCTTGCATTGATAGCCGTTAATTCTATTTCTATTAGTTACGCAAAAAGTAATCAGCCGAGTCAATTAAAAGCTGTCACTGTCAATGCTGATGCTGATCAAGAAACAGCAACGGGCCCTGTTGATGGTTTTATTGCTCGTAAGAGTGTCACAGCTACAAAAACAGATACGCCACTCATTGAAACACCACAATCTATTTCCATCGTCACAGCAGACAAAATAGAAGCAATTGGAGCAACGCGAGTAACAGAAGCCCTAGCTTACACAGCAGGTGTAAACACCTCTCCATGGGGAGATTTACCTCAATATGATTGGTTGTATATTCGTGGTTTCGATGCCTATGCGCCTGGCTTTTATCAAGATGGGTTACAGATCAGAAACAGTGGTAACTGGGGGATATGGCAAACAGAACCCTATGGAATGGAACGCATAGAAGTACTAAAAGGCCCTGCCTCTGTATTATATGGCCAAAATGGTCCTGGTGGCGTTGTCAATTTAGTGAGTAAAATGCCAACTCCATTTAGCCATAATGAATTACAAGTTAAGGTGGGGAATTATGAGTTAAAACAAATCGCTGTAGATATGTCTGGACCTTTAGATGATGATAGTGAATATTTATACCGGTTCACTGGTTTAACAAAAGATGCTGAACTCAGTACTGAATCACTAGAAAATGATCGTGACTATTTAGCGCTTTCATTAACTTGGCAACCAAGTACTCAAGGAAAAATCACCTTTTACTCGCAATATTACAACGTTGACGCTGGCGCCGCGTGGCATGCTTACCCACTAGAAGGCACATTATTACCTAATCCTAATGGTGATATCGCTATTTCTACTTTAATTGGTGAGCCCGATTTTAATCGCTATAAACAAGAGCAATGGGTGGTAGGCTATCAAGGTGAGTACCACTTCAATAATAATTGGCAACTTCAACAACACAGTCGCTATGCTAAGTTTAATGTTGATTATGGGGTAATCTGGGGTAAATGGGCGCAAAAAAATAGTGACCCACATTCAGCTGATAACTTTCGTTATTTAAAACGTACCCCTTTATCTAGCCAAGAAACGGTAACCGGCCTTGCAATTGATACTCGTTTAATAGGTAAAATCAATACAGGTAAACTACAACACACAATCCTACTTGGTATTGATTATCAGGACACTGAAATAGATGTAGCTGCTCGCTACGGCGGTGTATTAGATGACTTAGATATCTTTGCGCCGAACTATGGCTCTGAGGTCATTCAGCCAGAACCAAATATTGCCGGTATTTCAACGCTTGCACAGGTCGGTGTTTATCTACAAGATCAAATTAAATTTGATGATAAATGGATAATGACACTAGCTGGACGTTGGGATCGTGCCGAAATAAAAAATGAAACGCCCGATGGTATTATTGATCCTACCTCGCAGCGCACAGATACAGAGTTTACTGCACGTGCCGGCTTAGTTTACCTAGCCGACAACGGTTTAGCTCCGTATATCAGCTATTCAGAATCTTTTGCCCCAACCACTAATGTTGACCCTCAGCAAGGTAGGCCATTTTCACCTGAAACTGGCCGTCAATATGAAGTAGGTGTGCGCTACCAACCATTTGACACGGCAGCAAGCTATAGCATGGCAGCATTTGATATAGAGCGTAGTGATTTCACGCAGTGGGTATGGACAACAGAACCTGCAGGGTTCAAACAAACTGGCGCCATTGAAGTACGAGGGGTGGAGTTAGAAGCACTGGTGCAACCAACGAGCAGAACAAATATCACTGCGGCATACAGCTGGATACCTACAGCCGAAGTCACTGAAAGTGGTAATACAATTGAAATTGGTAAGCAAGATAAAGCTATTTCAGAGCATCAATTCAGTGTGTGGGGCGACTACCGTTTTGCCGATGTATTCACTGTTGGCTTAGGGGCACGTTACACCGGAAGTAATCATGGCACGGGAGAAAAAGCGCCAATTGCAGTCGACAGTTATACGTTACTGGATGCGATGCTAAGCTATGATTTAGCGCAATGGAAACTAGCTCTAAATGTACGTAACCTGACAGATAAAACAGTGATCACCACTTGCGGCAGCACTTCATGCTCCTATGGCGACCGTCGTAAGGTGGCACTCACCGCAACGTATCAATGGTAAAAACTAAGCAATAAGTAACCAATGTAAAAAGTGGCGCTTAGCTGCTTTTTACAACCCACTGGAACAACTCTATTAACTATCGTCTCGAGATGCTAATAAAAACAACGAAGAAACCGCTCACGTTAGATCCCCTACTACTCAATTTCCCACAAATCAGAAAACTTAATTACCACAAAAGTGACTTCTACTACTCACTATGTGTATTATGGGGAAGTATTTATTATCACCAATTTGCTAATGGCTATAGTAATTAGGAATAGATTGCAAAGGATCCCACCAGCACAATGAAAACCAGTAAGCTAAGTATAAGATTATTATGGTATATCACGCCGTTGGTGATTTTGCCTTTGCTGTTTTTAGGTGGTTTTACTCTCACCAACGTTACCAGTTCTACACAAAAACAAGCGGAACTTATAGTTAGTCGTTTTGTTGAGCAACAACAGCAAAAAATGTTTAACTACATTGATTCGTTCCACTCAACCACTAAATTACTGTCAACTTCCCCTGTACTCAGTGACTTTTTAGCCGATGACTTACGCGACAACGGTAACTACACCCGAAGACTGGGCGCGCTAATGGATGTATTTGCGAGTTACTCAGAGGCTTACCCTGATATCATTAGTGTGAATTTGATTTCACCCGATGGCCATAGCGATGCCTATTACTCCAGTAACTTAAATACCGCACCAACCAGCTACCCATTTTTTTCGCAAGTATTACAGAGTAACTTACGCCAGCAGCAATTTATGGTGCAAAAGCAAGATGGCACCACGAGCTTGTATTTTATTCAACGTATTTACAGTGCCGATTACTACCTAAAACGACCGCAACAGCTTGGCTTTATTGTAGTACACGTTGAACCATCCATTTTAAATACCAGCATTTTAGAAGCGCCTTATAACAACACGCTTAATTTACTGCTCACCAATAATGGCAAAATATTATTTAGCTCTGATTACGATAAACGCGGCCAATATATTAGTGAGTATGAACTAAAACAAATTCATGAACTCGCTGACTTGGGCAAGCTTTCAACCATAGAGCTATCCAGTATAGATAAAGTTGAACGGATGATTTACGCCATCCAAATGAGTGGCGGTTATTATTATGTCTCGACCATTCCTAAAGCGTTACTTTATCAATCTGGTAAAGCAATCAGTTTAATTACCGCGTTAATTGTAATTATTTCAGTGATCACCTTGCCGATGCTGATTTTTATTGTGGTGCGCAATTTATTACTTAATCCAATAGAATTACTTGGCGCCGCCAGTCATCGCGTTGGTGACGGTGACTTATCTGTGTACTTGCCCGCCCATAATAACGATGAAGTAGGTGTATTATTTAACGATTTTAATCACATGGTAAACCAAATTCGTCATTACCAAGACGAACTGGAAGAATATAAACATCACCTTGAAGATAAAGTAGAAAGTCGTACAAAAGCACTTGAAACCATGAATAGCCAGCTAGAGGTTGCTATTGCTCAAGCAGAGCAAGCTAATCAATTAAAAAGCCGATTTTTAGCTAATATGAGTCATGAAATTCGTACCCCACTGACCGCTATTATGGGCTTTACTGAGCAACTATTGCACAGTAATAAAACCAGCGGCGATGCGTTGCACCTAAGTACTATATTGCGCAACTCGAAGCACCTACTTGAGCTCATAAATAATATTTTAGACTTATCAAAAATTGAAGCGGAAAAGCTCGCTGTCGAAAAAGAGCCGCTTGATATAGTGCAACTGGTGCATGATATTGATTCTATTATTCGTCCTTTAACACAAGAGAAAAAGCTCAGCTGTAATATTAATTTTCACTTACCACTGCCGCGGATCATTAATAGTGATGGCACGCGTTTAAAGCAAATTTTAATCAATATTGCCAGTAATGCAGTGAAGTTTACCGAACAAGGTTTGATCACCTTAGACATTACTTATAATAGTGATTCACAGCTTATTGAATTTTCCATTCAAGATAGTGGCATAGGTATGTCAGAGCGTGAGGTTGAACGGGTATTTAAGCCGTTTGAACAAGCTGATACCACCACCACTCGTCGCTTTGGCGGTACAGGATTAGGCTTATGTATTTCTAAAAACTTAGCCCAATTACTCGGCGGTGATGTGTATGTACAAAGTACTCCTGGCAAAGGTAGTTGTTTTCGTGTACAGATTGCCTGCAACTTAGTAACAGACAACGAACTATTACCTCTGATGCTCACAGAGCAAAGTCAATTAACACCAGAAAAAGACTTACAACTTTCATTTGCACAAAATAATTTCGATGCCAATATTTTAGTCGCAGAAGATAACCCTGATAATCAACTATTGCTCAAGTTACTCTTACAAACATGGGGGCTTGAGCCAGATATTGCCAACAATGGCGCTGAGGCTGTTGAAATGGCATTAGTGAATGACTACCAGTTGATTATCATGGATATGCAAATGCCAGTGATGGGAGGACTAGAAGCGACACAAATGCTGCGTCATGCAGCATATGATGGCCCAATCATTGCCCTCACCGCGAACGTAATGAAACATGACGTCAATACTTATCTGCACGCAGGTTGTGATGAGGCGCTAGCTAAACCTATCGACAAAGACGCTTTAGAAAGTGTACTGGTTACTTACTTAAATATTGAAAAAGACACGCAGAATAAATGGGAAAACTTACTCAATAGTGAAAAATTCCAGCAAATCAATAACGACTACCGTTCAAAGTTGCCTGATTATTTAATTCAAGTAACACAATTACACAATGCCAACGAGTGGGAGCAACTCAGAGCGCTTGCCCACAGCTTAAAAGGCAGTGCTGGTTGTTTTGGTTTTAGTAATATTCATCATGCTGCAGCGGCACTTGAGGATAATTTACGTGGACGCGACCAAAGCCGACGTGATTATTTAGCGCTAAGCTTAATTGAGTCGATTAAATACACCTTACAGCAACAGCCGTTAACCGAAGTATAAAATGTACTAGCCTACCTAAGTTAGCCAAATAGCAGCGTCATGCCCATAAGAATAGCATCTTCATGGCCATTTTTGGTTGGATCATCGCTTGGGTAATAGTTTTTACGTATCGACATCTCACTAAAGCCTGCTTGTTCATACAGCGCAATGGCGCGGGTGTTGGTTTCTCGCACTTCTAAAAACAAGTTTTCAGCATTATGCTGCTCACCGTAAGCTATAAAATTAGCAAGTAACTGCTTAGCAATGCCCTGCCCTTGGAATTGGGGTGCTACACAGATATCCATTAAGGTAAAATCAGGGCCTGCCTTTTCACCAATATAAAACCCTATCATTTGTTCTGCTTGAAATGCCGCTAAATTAAAATAGCGCCCAGCTAAACATGATTGCATAGTGCTGCGCGCCCATGGATGGCTATGGCATGCGTTCTCAATATGCATCAACGCATCTATCGATGCTTCAGTGACTGCTTTAAAGGTTATCAATATGTTTGCTCATCAGCGCCCAAAGTGCGCGTTTAGTATCAGCATTAAGCTGTTGAGTTGGTAAGCTCAGTTGACCGTCATGCCATGCTAAAGTGTCGCCCTTTACTACATTACTAATATGCAGTGGCGTAATAGCGCGATTTAAATCAGCGAGTAATTGTGTGCTTAGCTCAACGGGTATAAGTGGTGCTTCAGCTTTAGGCTCACACACGTCTTCAACAACGGGCTCAGAGCGAAAATGCGTATTTAGTTCAAGGTTTTCTATACCAAAAATAGCTGCGTATCGTGGATGCATAACAACTCAGTAGATTTAAACACTAGAACAATATAAGAAGTAATAAAAACGATGTAAAGAAGAAATGGCAGGGGCGGAGAGACTCGAACTCCCAACCATCGGTTTTGGAGACCGCTGTTCTACCAATTGGAACTACGCCCCTGCAATGACGACGAATTATAGAGACCTTTCGCTAAAGGTAAAGAAAAAAATTACTTTTTTGGTTTGTTTGCTTTTTAAATAAACAAAACGGCGAATTAGCATGCTAATTCGCCGTTTTATAATCAGTTAAAAAAACCGTTTATAGGTTATTCCCACTCAATCGTTGCCGGTGGTTTACCTGAAATATCGTAAACAACACGTGAGATACCGTCGATTTCATTAATGATACGGTTTGAAACCACACCTAAGAACTCATACGGTAAGTGCGACCAACGTGCAGTCATAAAGTCAATCGTTTCAACACAACGAAGGCTTACAACCCAATCGTACTTACGGGCATCGCCCATAACACCGACCGATTTAACCGGTAAGAATACCGTGAACGCTTGGCTCACTTTATGATAAAGCTCAGCTTTATGTAGTTCTTCAATGAAAATTGCATCAGCACGGCGTAGTAAATCACAGTACTCTTTTTTGATTTCGCCAAGTACACGCACGCCTAAACCAGGTCCTGGGAATGGGTGACGGTAAAGCATGTCGTATGGTAAACCTAGCTCTAAACCAATTTTACGTACTTCATCTTTAAATAATTCACGTAAAGGCTCAACTAAGCCCATCTTCATGTCATCTGGTAATCCACCTACATTGTGGTGAGATTTAATCACATGCGCTTTGCCTGTCGCTGATGCTGCTGATTCAATTACGTCTGGGTAGATAGTACCTTGACCTAACCACTTCGCATTTTTAAGCTTTTTAGCTTGCTCATCAAATACGTTGATAAAGGTGTGACCGATAGCTTTGCGCTTATCTTCTGGATCTGATTTACCAGCAAGATCAGCTAAAAATTGATCTTCAGCATCGACTTTAACAATGTTAAGGCCAAACTTGTTGCCAAACATGTCCATCACTTGCTGACCTTCGTTTAAACGAAGTAAACCGTTATCAACAAATACACAAGTTAGACGCTCACCAATAGCGCGGTGAATGAGCATAGCTACAACTGATGAATCAACACCACCTGATAAGCCTAAAATGACTTCGTCTTCACCTACAGTGTCTTTAATACGCTCAATCGCGTCATCAATGATTTTTGCAGGTGTCCATAACTTTTCACAACCACAAATATCAATTGCAAAACGCTCTAATAAGCGTTGGCCTTGATGTGTGTGCGTTACTTCTGGGTGGAACTGTACGCCGTAAAAACGCTTTTCTTCGTTAGACATTGCCGCATGCGGGCAAGTAGACGTTTTAGCTGTGGTTTTAAACGTAGCTGGAATTTCCATTACTTTATCACCATGGCTCATCCATACATCAAGTACGCCATTGCCACCATCAGTAATATGATCTTCAATTGCATCAAATAATGCACAGTTGCCTACTTTTTCAACCTGCGCGTAACCAAACTCTTTTTTATCAGAGCTGTGAACGCTGCCGCCTAGTTGCGTTGCCATTGTTTGCATGCCGTAGCAAATACCAAGTACTGGTACGCCAGCATTAAATACATACTCAGGGGCACGTGGGCTGTTTTCTAAGGTTGTTGACTCTGGGCCACCAGATAGAATGATACCTTGTGGGTTGAACTCACGGATTTGTTCTTCCGTTACGTCCCATGCCCACAGCTCACAGTAAACACCAATTTCACGCACACGGCGGGCGATCAATTGCGTGTATTGCGAACCAAAGTCTAAAATAAGAATTCGTGAATCGTGAATGTCTTTGCTCATTGAGGATCTCGTTAGTCAAGAACTGGCACTCAGAGTATCTGAATGACTAAAAATAAATAAGGGCTAGCAAATGCTAGCCCAGTAATTTCAATACGTTATATTGATTAACCTAAACGGTAGTTAGGTGCTTCTTTAGTGATTTGTACATCGTGAACATGTGACTCACCCATACCAGCTGAAGTAACACGAACAAACTGAGGTTTGGTGTTTAATTCTTCAATCGTTGCACAACCAGTTAAGCCCATTGCGCTGCGTAGGCCGCCCACTTGTTGGTGAATGATAGTCGCGATTGGACCTTTATAAGCCACACGACCTTCAATACCTTCTGGTACAAGTTTGTCTGCTTGGTTAGATTTTTGGAAGTAACGATCTGATGAACCTTCTTTTTGGTTCATCGCACCAAGGCTCCCCATACCACGGTATGATTTGTAGTAACGACCTTGATAAAGCTCAACTTCACCCGGCGCTTCTTCAGTACCTGCTAGCATTGAACCAACCATTACGCATGATGCACCAGCAACCAATGCTTTTACGATATCACCCGAGAAACGAATACCACCGTCGGCGATAACTGGAATGTCACGGCCTTTTAAGCCTTCAACAGCATCAGAAATAGCTGTAATTTGCGGTACGCCGCAACCAGTAACAATACGCGTAGTACAGATTGAACCAGGACCAATACCAACTTTAACCGCATCAACACCGGCATCAGCAAGAGCAATCGCACCCTCAGCAGTTGCAACGTTACCCGCTACAATTTGCAAATCTGGGTATGCTTGGCGAGTTGCAGCAACACGGTCAATAACACCTTGTGAATGACCATGTGAAGTATCAATAAGTAATACATCAACGCCCGCTTCAACAAGTGCAGCGATACGTTCATCAGTACCTGGACCGACACCCACTGCCGCACCTACACGTAGACGACCTTGGTCATCTTTACAGGCGTGAGGTTTGTCTTGTGCTTTTTGGTAATCTTTTACCGTGATCATGCCTTTTAATTTAAATGCATCATCAACTACAAGAATTTTTTCAATGCGGTGTTCGTGCATTAAACCTAAGATTTCTTCACGTGCAGCACCTTCTTTCACAGTGACTAACTTTTCTTTTTTAGTCATGACTGTTGAAACAGGTTGCTCAAGTTTAGTTTCGAAACGCATATCACGGCTGGTAACAATACCAACCAGACCATTATCAGCATCCGTTACCGGAAAACCTGAAAAGCCTTTTTCTTCAGACAACGCAACCGCATCCGCAATAGTTAAATCCGCTGTCACAGTGACAGGAAAAGACACAATACCGGCTTCGTACGTTTTAACTTTACGTACGTTTTTAGCTTGTTCTTCAATTGTCATGTTTTTGTGGATAAAACCTAAACCGCCTTCTTGCGCTAGCGCAATCGCTAAGCGTGCTTCGGTAACAGTATCCATAGATGCTGAAACTAACGGCAAGTTAAGTTTGATACCACGCGTTAAGCGAGTTGAAATGTTTGCCGTGTGTGGCAAAACAGTAGAATGACCTGGTACTAAAAGTACGTCATCAAAGGTAAGAGCTTCTTTAGCAATTCTAAGCATTTTGGCAACTTCTCACATGTGGATCTTGTATAAGGAATTGCGGCCAAATTTTATCAGCGTTATCGACATGAGTAAATAAGATTTCACAATTATTTATGATAAAATACCACCATCATCGCTTTTTAGAGTCGTTTTATGGCCATAACATCCCAGCAGCAAACGGTTTATACCGTTTCTAGACTAAACAGAGAAATTAGATCTGTGCTTGAGCAAGGATTCGCATCGTTAATTTTAACCGGTGAGATCTCAAACTTCATAACCCCTGCGTCTGGGCATTGGTATTTTACGCTTAAAGATGATCGCGCCCAAGTAAAAGCGGCGATGTGGCGTGGCAATAATCGCGGCCAACGCTATCGTCCTGAAAATGGCGCGCAAGTCACTGTCCGTGCACGAGTATCCTTGTATGAACCGCGTGGTGATTATCAGCTGATTGTTGAACACATGGAAGCGGCAGGTGAAGGCCAATTAAAGCAAGAGTTTGATGAATTGAAAATGCGCCTCGCGGCTGAGGGCTTATTTAGCTCAGCATACAAACAGCCATTGCCAAGCGTTGTGCATCGTGTAGGTGTGATCACATCAGCAACCGGCGCTGCTATTAAAGATATTTTAACGGTACTTAAACGCCGCGCACCACAACTAGAAGTGGTGATCTACCCTGCCATGGTGCAAGGTAAAGAGGCTCATTTGCAGTTAATTGATAAAATTAACCTCGCCAACGCTCGCAATGAAGTTGATGTGCTCATTTTAGGCCGTGGCGGTGGCTCTTTGGAAGATTTATGGTGCTT
This sequence comes from Pseudoalteromonas sp. S1727, assembly GCF_005886375.1. Classification (NCBI taxonomy): domain Bacteria; kingdom Pseudomonadati; phylum Pseudomonadota; class Gammaproteobacteria; order Alteromonadales; family Pseudoalteromonadaceae; genus Pseudoalteromonas; species Pseudoalteromonas sp. S1727. The sequence goes on along the minus strand of NZ_PNDT01000104.1, from coordinate 7,640 downwards.
TAACCATGAACTACTGGCGCGAGCAATTTATGCCAGCAGACTCCCTATCATTAGTGCCGTCGGGCATGAAATTGATACCACCATTAGTGACTATGTGGCCGATATCCGCGCCGCCACACCATCCGCGGCCGCAGAGCTTGTTAGCCCTAATAGCAGTGAACTTTATAACCAAATTCAACAACAATTGCAGCGTTTAGCAAACGCGTTTAAACATCAGCTATCTGCCAAGCAAAATACAGCCACCGCACTTGAACACCGGTTAACATTATGCCACCCGCGCAATCAATTAAATCAACAAGCACAGCGTTTAGATGAGCTATTTTTAGCACTGCAACAAGCAATGCAACAACGTATTTACCAGCATGAACGCCGCTTAAGTAATTTAGTGCCGCGTTTAATGCAGCGCTCACCGGATCGCATGCTTGCACAGGCGGGCCATCAGTTACAACAATTGCAAGCACGCTTACAGCAAAGTATGCAGCAACAACTACGTAGCAGCCAAAATACACTGGCTCTTCAAGCGAGTCGCTTAGAGTCGGTGAGTCCTCTCAATGTGCTGGCACGCGGCTATAGTATTACTAAAAACGAGCAAGGGCAGGTAATAAAATCAACGCAGCAAGTGAATCAAGGCGACTTACTGCTCACAGAATTAGCGGATGGGGTCATTCAATCGGTCGTTAGTTAACTATTTTGCAGCAGAGCCGGGTTAGTCCGATTCTGTTGCAAGCAGTAAAGAAAAGTCGCGATCGCTGGATTTAGAAGTGGTGACGGTAAATTGTTGCCAAAATTCTTGTTTGACCAATTGATCATTTAGCTCACGCCACTGAGTGTGACCAAAGTCATCAATATCTTGTGGTGCTACAAGCTCAAATTTACAGACCGAACTTTTACATTGCGCACTTACTAACTCAGGGCTAATGCTAAGATCGGCCATTTGCAAAAAGTCTTTCATGGCTGTTTCTGTGCGGTAAGCCCACTCTTCGTTACGGTTTTGTTCGTCAAATTTAGTCAATAATGCTTGTTCAAGATCTGAAGGAGCTGTTAGACGTTTTTCATATGTTTTTACCAGCTTTCGCTGCGCTTCCAATTCAACTTGAAGCTGTGCTAACTGGGTTTCAAGTGCACGAGTATTTTCTACATCTGAAGAGGGGGTTGAAGATTCTAATACATCGACTTCTGCTGTTTGGCTGTGTTTACTTACTGCATGATCAGAAACAGATTCTAGGCTAATAGATTGTGCTTCTGTTACAAACTTTTGATAGGCTTGCTCTGATTGAGCATCATCTGCAATAGCTGCCAATTGAGAGAATAAAATGACACCAAAGAATATTGAAGCACAGGCAACACCCGCTATAAAAGCTAACAATAAAGCAGTAAAATTATTTTTCATCATATTTTGGCATTCCTTTACTGCTTTTGTTTATAACTTACAATCAATTTGTAATCAATACCTTGGCTGCATTGTCAAAGGTGGTTTATAACATAGCACTGGTATGTGATTCGTTTTGCGGCTCGTCAACGTCTAAAAAGTTTTGGTTCATGCTTTGCGCAGGGCAAGGGCAATTTGGTTTACCAACAATTTTAGCCGGCACGCCCACAACTGTGGTGTGCGGCGGCACAGCACTTAGCACAACAGAGCCTGCGCCAATACGCGCGCCCTCGCCGACTTCAATATTTCCGAGCACTTTTGCACCCGCACCAATTAGGACACCTGCGCGAATTTTCGGATGACGATCACCTTTTTCATTACCAGTGCCCCCTAAAGTGACTGATTGTAAAATAGAGACGTTATCTTCTATTACCGCAGTTTCACCAATCACTATACCAGTGGCGTGGTCAAACATAATACCATGGCCGACTTTACAAGCAGGATGGATATCAACGCCAAATACTTCTGAGGTACGGCTTTGAATAAAGCGAGCGAGCTCTTTACGGTTTTGTAACCATAGGCAATGGGCGAGTCGATGAGCTTGAATTGCATGAAAACCTTTTAAGTTTAAGATCACAGTTAAATAAGTATCGGCAGCAGGGTCGCGATCTTTAACCGCTTTAATATCATGAGCAACGTGAGTAAGCATGCGATCGCACTCAACAAAGGCTTGGTCAAACAATTCACGAATAGTAAATGCGGATACCACAGCATCAGACAATTTATTCGCAACGATAAAACTCAACGCAGATCCTAAACACTCATGATTTAAAATGCATGAATACACATGACTTGCCAAAAGAGGTTCGCGGGTAACGACTTCATTTGCTTCTGCGCGAAGCTGTTGCCAAATTTCATGACGCATAGGACGGCCTTTAATTAATACGAATATAAGCTTTTGTGCAGTTTAACGGATTTCATGGCGTATGTGTTAACACTGTAATTATTTGTTCTGGTTATTAGATATAACGAAACTTAAAAACCCTAAACAAGAATAATCGCCCCTATTTAAGAATCGTTGTAACGACAGTAAGCATAGTAGTAAAAAATTTATAAAGTTAAATTAAAAGCTTAAAATTCAAAAAGTAACAAACATGACAGCTTAACTGTCATATGACAAAATAACCACTGGCATAAAGCTGACGGCGAAAATAACAATTACAATCGCTAAATTAGCATCATCAACTTAACAAGGAATATGATGATGAAAAACGACATACTCAACACAAAAAAACTTGGCTATAAATTTTACTTTCAAGACGGTGACGATCAAATAGCCTGCTTTGGTAGTTACTTTACTGGCAAAGAAGAAGTCTATGTTAATGATGAATTGGTCAGTGAAAAGCGCAGTATTAATGTCACGAGTAAACACCAATTTGAACTCTCAGGTAATACTTTCAACGTTAAATTTGAAATGCACAATATTTTAACTGGGAGGCTTGAGTGCTCACTTTATAAAAATAAAAAGTTAGTTAAAAGCTATCAGCAATCATCACTGTTTAATAACCCTAAGACCTCACTTAAAGTTATGGTGGGCTGTTTCTTGGGCGGACTCGCTGGCGGTTTTATACTTATTTCTATTTTAGAATTTTTACTTGGGGAATTTTAAAATGCAACTTAACCCCAAAACTATAAAAGCATTAAGGCAAAAGCTTGATTGGACTCAACAACAACTTGCCGATGCCTGCGACGTGAGTTTACGCACCATCCAACGCGTTGAAAAAGAAGGAGCTGCGTCTAAAGAGACTACTATGGCTTTATGTGCTGTATTGGAGGTTCGCCAAGGCGAATTGATACGACTTGAAGAGCTCGCAGCATCAGACTCTAAAACACAGATTATTAATAAACAAAATATAACAGCGGTGATAGCAATTTCATCTTTTGCCAGCTTTGCGCTTGGTATGATCACTGTATTTTTGATTATGAAATAAGGGGTTTAAACGATGTCAAAAGAATCGCGAGGACACATCACGTTAGTGCTTATCGTCAGTGCAATTATACTTTTTGGATTAGGTGTAAAAATTGGCGCGATGTTATAAAAATGCCCCAATAAATGGGGCACTTTAATTAGCTTAATTTATATCGCTTTTATTGAAACACTTGATCTACTGCAACTACTTCGATGTTTTTCGCAGGAATTGCAAGTTTATAGTCAGCAATCACTTTATCTTCAGCTACTAACTCTGCCGGCTTTTCTGCGTTATACACCATTGGCGATGTTTGCTCTGACGCTAAGCGTTTTTGCATATCTTTGCCATCACCGGTAATAAACACATACTGGATATCATCAGTTTGTAAATTATCTTTAATGACACGATTAACATCAGCTAAAGTCAGCTTTTCAAGCTTACTCGTTACATATTTCACAAACGATTCAGTGTCATAAAACTCGCTATCAAGTGCGTAACCTAATTGGCGATTTTGACTGGCAACCATTTGCGGCACAAAGTTGATTAAGAAGTTACGCGTAGCGTCAAAGTCTTTTTCGGTCATGCCATTTTTGATCAGCTTATCAAGTTCAAATAAAGCCGTACGTGTTGCAAAGTGCGCATCATTATTTGAACGCAGTGGGCGCAACCACACTTGGAATATTTGTTCAGAGCGACCTAGGTTGGCGTCAGGTTTTGTTTGGAACATACCACGCGGGAAATACTCAATATAAGCATAATCGCCGTAGTTCATACCACGGGTTTGGCGAATACGATTATATAAATATGCATTTGAGCTACGGTGCTCACCAAAGTATGAACGCACTAACCAAAGTGCAGTCCAATCTTCACTGCTACGTATGGTATCAATAGGGAAACCAAATGATACCGCGGTAGACTGTGCTGACTTTTCAACAATTGTCGCATGGTGACCTTTAAGCACTGGTGCATCAGGAATTGATAAACGGCTTTGCTGACCTTTTGGCAACTGGCTTAAATCTGCAAACATGGTTGTTTTAAGTGAATCTGGCACAGCGCCAATTAGACCAACCGTTAACTTAGCCTGAGTAAACTCTTTTGCGTAAAACGCTTTTACATCATCCAAAGTTAGCGCTTCTAGATCAGATAAATCACCATAGTTATAACTTTCATACGGGTGACCTTGGTACAGCTTATGGTAAAGCACTTCTTTACCTAGCTCTTCATCGTTCGACGCTTTAAGTCCTGATTTTATGCCATCAATCAGCTCTTTCTTTAAACGCTTAAAGTCGTCTTCTCTAAAGCCAGGGTTTAGTAACTGCTCACTAACCAATGCGTACCATTTAGCCGCATTATCTTTATGAACACGCCCTTGCAGAGAAATCATTTCTTTATCAATCTGATAACCAAAGCTACCTGCCAACGGGTACAGTGCTTGTTTGATATCGTTATAGCTCTTAGATTCTGAGCCACCTTGCGCAAGCATGGCTGCGGTTAGTGCTGCAACCCCTTTTTTGCCTTTTGGATCAGCCGCAGCACCGGTGTGGAATAACCAGTTAACATCAATTAATGGTGAGCTATTGGTTTTATCAAGCACTTTAAAGTGACGCTCTTGTACTATGTGCTTACTCGCAACAAGGGAGTTTAAGTCAACTTCTTGCTCAAAGCCTGCCACTGTATCAAGCGCCGACATTGTTACCGTAGTACGGCTGCTATCAACAAAATACTGATTGGCAATATCTTGAATATCTTGCGCGCTGATACTGTCAGCCGTTGCATATAATTGATTAACGACTTCTGGGTCGCGCTCAAAATGCATGTAGCTTGCAAGGGTTGATGCAATTGCTTGTGATGAATCTAAGCCGTTAATGAAGCTATATTTTAAGTTTGATTTTAAATCAGCTAGTTTTTGGCTATCTACAAGCTCTGTACGCGCTTTAGCGTAAGTGTTATTAATTGCATCACGCGCTTTAACTAAGTCTTCTTCGTTTTCTACTTTGACAAATACATGTAACAAACCTGGATCTTTTGTATCTGGGTTGTAGGTAAACATTTGACTGGCAATTTGCTTATCAACCACTAACTCTTGATATAGTTCAGAGTTATTTGAGAAATAAAGCTGCGACAGCAAATCAAGGGCTGCGCGGTCTTTTTTCTCAGGCTGCCAAGCTGCGCCCTTGTATGATACTAGCAACCAATGCCCAGGTAAGCCTTCATTCTGCTCATGTACATATTTAGCTGCTTGTTGCTTAGGCTCAGTTGGGATATCAGCAACGTAATTACCTTTTTGCCAGCCGCCCCAGTGCTTTTTAACCATCGCCATCGTCTCTTGCGGATCGACATCACCCACAATCACTAGCGATACATATTCAGGCTTATAAAACTTTTCAAAAAACTCTTTACCGTACGCCATTTGATCAGGCATCGCTTCGATATCTTCAAAAAAGCCCATGGTGGTGTGTTTGTACGTGTGCTTGTCAAAAGCTTCATTACGTACCGCAGACAATAATTTACGAATTGGGCTGGCGTTATTTTTAAGGTATTCACCTTTTACAGTTAATGCTTCCGTACGAAATTGCTCTTCTGAATACGTTAAGTTTTGGAAAATATCAGCTTCAATCTCAAGTACTTTATCAAGGTGCTGCTTTGAAAAGTTTAAGTGATAATTAGTGTAATCATTAGTGGTGTACGCGCGGTTATCTACACCTGAGTTTTTTAGGATGTCTGAATACACATCTTGCGGGAATTTTTCAGAGCCTTTAAACATCATGTGTTCAAAAAAATGTGCAAAGCCCGTTTTACCCGCTTCCACTTCGTTACGAGACCCCACGGAGACAGGTATTTGTAGTGATACCACATCAGGGTAATCAGTTTTCACCACCATAACCCGTAAACCATTTTCAAGCTCTTCCAATAGGTAATCTTGTGAAAACACACGGTCATTGCTACTGGCAACCGTTGACTGTTCAATCTCAACTTCTTTAACCATATTAGAGCCGCTGCTACTTGCACAGCCACTTAGTGCCAGCGTTACCGCTAAACTTGTTGCTAATAATTTAAATTTCATTGTTATCCCTTGTTAGTTGAATATTTTTTTAGTTATAAAATTTTTATACCTTTATGATTATGCAACAAAGTGAATCAATATAAGACCCCTAGGCCAATGAATTATGTAAACAGTTGTGTATTGCCTGTCCCCAAAAACCAATTGAACATGAGATAAATTCATATTCATTGAGAAAGTTTCATTAAAAAAATCTATCTAGACGTCTAAATGGCTGCTATATTACCAAACATAGAACGTTAATTGGCTGGAATGAGGATTATGGCTTTATCATTACAAGAGAAAATTGAAGATACCAATCAGGGTGTTTACTTAATTGGCACAACTCCACCGCGTATTGGTACCGATAAAGCCCAGCTTGAAACCATTGCCCAAAAGCTGTTAGGCCGTTTACATGAAATAGAGTATGACGGTGTTGTTATTTATGACATTCAAGACGAGAGCAGCCGTACTGATAAGCCACGCCCTTTTCCATTTAAGCAAACGGTTGATCCACGTGAATATAGCCATTTATTACGCAGCTTATCGCACCTAGATGTGATCACCTATAAAAGTGTTGCACAACGTGGCGAAGCAGAATTTAAAGCGTGGTTAAACGAAACAAAGAACGACTTTGATTTAAAAAACTTAGTATTAGTTGGCAGCCCGTCATCTGATGGCGATATAAAGTTAAGCTTACCTAATGCTTATAAAGCACTCGCAGAGCAAGCTGATGATTTCTTTCTAGGCGGTGTAACCATTGCTGAGCGCCATGCAAGTAAACGTAACGAGCATGAGCGTTTACTTGAAAAAACGGCACAAGGTTGTCAGTTTTTTATCTCGCAAGCGGTTTATAACGCACAAGACACCATTGATTTGATCACCAGCTATGCTCGCAGCTGTAAAGCGCAAGGTATTAAGCCAAACCGTATCATTTTGACTTTCACCCCGTGCGGTAGTGAGAAAACCTTAGACTTTATGCAATGGCTAGGTATTTCAGTGCCTGAAGCGACCAAATGGCGCATGCTTGATGCAGAAAACCCATTAAGCGAATCAGTACGCATTTGCCGCGAGAACCTAGATTCAATTCTAAAAAGTTGTGCCCATTTAGATGTACCACTAGGGCTAAATATTGAAAGTTTAACCAACCGTAAAGAAGAGATTGATGCGTCAATTAACCTTTATCGTTTGTTAAAAGCGACAATGGAATTAAATTTAGCTGAAAAGCAGATAGCTTAGGTTCGGGCTTCGGGCTTCGGGC
>NZ_PNDT01000103.1:0-4381 GCF_005886375.1 Pseudoalteromonas sp. S1727 | reverse complement strand
AGGCTTTGCCACAGGTTCAGGTTTTGCCACAGGCTCAGGTTTTGCCACAGGCTTTGCCGCAGGTTCAGGTTTTTTAGCTGGTTCAGACTGTATTTTTTGATCAAACAAGTTATTTCTAGTGGGTTGCTTAGTGTTACTAGGGAAGTAGATTAAGTTCCCTTTGATAGAGCTTGGATTCTTTTCTAACACCACTCGAGTATTCGCTGTTTCTAACCACAGCAAGGTAATAGCAGCAGCGTGAACTGTAATAACAAGTAAGCAAATCGCAACAGAACATAGTGATAAGTTTTGTTGCTTTAATGCAGAAAATGTAACTGGAGAAAAATTAATAGTAGCCATTATTAAGTTTGGTTCAAATACAAATCGTCATTATTTTATTGTTTTTAAATTGGGGTCGCAAGTGGTAATTATTTTTATTATCACTTGCTGGCGGTAAGATGCTTTTAGCTATTGTTTCAGGGGGATTGAGTTCCGGTTTTGATGTTGAGGACTGTTTCGGTAGTTAAAAGTCTGTGGCTAACCCTAACAGTTCAATATGTTTGAATTACTTGAATTTTACTAAGCAGTTAATTACTTGCAATCGCTGCTTTTTTGGCTACAACAAACAAGGTATAATGTCAGTAATTCTATTTTATATTTACAATGCCTCAAAATAACCTGAATCGGGTTGTTTTAGCTGTGCCTTGTTATGACTTAAAGCGGCTTACATGTCTAATTTATCTAGTGAAATTAATAAACGACGCACCTTTGCGATCATTTCTCACCCGGATGCGGGTAAAACCACCATTACTGAAAAAGTACTGTTGTTCGGGCAGGCTATTCAAAAAGCGGGGACTGTTAAAGGGCGTGGTTCTAATCAGCATGCAAAATCAGACTGGATGGAAATGGAAAAAGAGCGTGGGATCTCAGTAACTACCTCTGTAATGCAGTTTCCATACAACAAAGCGCTCGTTAATTTACTGGATACCCCAGGGCACGAAGATTTCTCTGAAGATACTTACCGTACTCTTACCGCTGTTGATTCATGTTTAATGGTTATCGATGCGGCAAAAGGTGTCGAAGATCGTACCCGTAAATTGATGGAAGTAACACGCCTGCGTACTACGCCGATTGTTACTTTCATGAATAAGTGTGACCGTGATATCCGCGACCCAATGGAGTTATTAGACGAAGTTGAAACTGAGCTCAACATAGCCTGCGCGCCAATCACTTGGCCAATTGGTTGTGGTAAAGAGTTCAAAGGTGTTTACCACATTCATAACGAAGAAACGATTTTATATAAAACAGGCCAAGGTCATACGATTCAAGAAGTACGCAGTATTAAAGGGTTAGATAACCCAGAGCTGGATGAAGCAATTGGTGACGAATTAGCAGAACAATTACGTGAAGAATTAGAGCTGGTTATTGGTGCTTCACACGAATTTGATTTAGAGCTATTTTTAGCCGGTGAATTATCACCAGTATATTTTGGTACTGCACTTGGTAACTTTGGTGTTGACCATGTACTTGATGGCCTGACTGAATGGGCGCCAACGCCACTGCCACGTGAAACAGAAGACCGCACAGTTCTTGCTACAGAAGAAAACTTCACCGGTTTCGTATTTAAAATTCAAGCCAACATGGATCCAAAACACCGTGACCGTATTGCCTTTATGCGTATTGTATCGGGCAAGTACAGCCAAGGTATGAAAATGAACCATGTGCGTATTGGTAAGCAAGTCAGTATATCTGATGCAGTGACCTTTATGGCCGGCGACCGTGAACGCGCAAGTGACGCGTTTGCTGGTGATATTATAGGTTTACATAACCACGGTACGATTCAAATTGGTGATACTTTCACCCAAGGTGAAAAACTTAAATTTACTGGTATTCCAAACTTTGCACCAGAGCTGTTCCGCCGTATTCGTTTGCGTGATCCACTAAAACAAAAGCAATTGTTAAAAGGCTTAGTACAGCTTTCAGAAGAAGGTGCAGTACAAGTATTTAGACCGCTTATCAATAATGATTTAATCGTGGGTGCAGTCGGTGTGCTGCAGTTTGACGTGGTTGTGGCACGCTTAAAAGCAGAATATAACGTAGATGCTTTGTATGAAAGCGTGAATGTAAATACAGCACGCTGGGTCAGTTCGGATGACGTTAAAAAGTTTGAAGACTTTAAACGTAAGTGCGAGAGCAACTTAGCACTTGATGGCGGTGATAACTTAACTTACATAGCGCCAAGCCGTGTGAATCTTAATTTATCAATAGAGCGTTACCCTGAAGTGACGTTTAACCACACCCGTGAAAACTAAACGCAAAATTTAATTAAAGCCCGCAATGCGGGCTGACAAAGGTAACAAATTACATGAATATTCGTACGCTTCTAATCGATAAAGCTATTGCTGCAATGACTGCTGCAGGACTACCCGCAGACACTAATCCTGCGGTTACACAAAGTACTCGTCCACAGTTTGGTGATTACCAGATTAATGGTGCAATGGGTGCGGCTAAAAAAATGAAAAGCAATCCTCGTGAGCTTGCACAAAAAATTATTGATAACTTAGATGTTAGCGATATTGCTGATAAAACTGAAATTGCAGGCCCAGGTTTTATTAATATTCACCTCAAGCCTGAATTTTTAGCGCACAGCGTAAAAGCGGCAAATCAAGATGCAAAACTTGCAGTTGCTGAGCATGCAAAGCCGCAAACCGTTGTGGTTGATTACTCATCACCAAATCTTGCAAAAGAAATGCACGTAGGTCACTTACGTTCAACTATCATAGGCGATGCTGTTGTGCGTGCCCTTGAGTTTCGTGGTGACACGGTTATTCGTCAAAATCACATGGGTGATTGGGGTACTCAGTTTGGTATGTTGATTGCTCACTTAGAAGATCAAATTAACCAAGGTGTTGATTTAGATTCAGTGGCATTGGCTGACTTAGAAACCTTCTACCGCGACGCGAAAAAGCGTTTTGATGAAGAAGAAGGGTTTGCCGATAAAGCCCGTGATTACGTAGTAAAACTACAAGGTGGCGATGCACACTGTGAAAAACTGTGGAAGTTATTTATTGCAACCTCAGTAAAACATTCTGAAGAAGTGTATAAGCGTTTAAATGTAACACTAACGCCAGACGACATTATGGCTGAAAGTGCATATAACAGTGAGCTTAATAACATTATCGCGTTATTAAAAGACAAAAATATTGCTGTGGAGTCGCAAGGCGCACAAGTGGTGTTTTTAGACGAACTAGCGAATAAAGATGGTGAGCCATCAGCGTTTATTGTACAAAAATCAGGTGGTGGCTTCTTATATGCAACCACTGATTTAGCGGCCTGTGATTACCGCTCAAATAAGTTAGGCGCAGCTCGTATCTTAATTTTTGTTGATGCCCGCCAAAGTCTGCACTTTAATCAAGTAGAGCTTACAGCCCGTAAAGCGGGTTTATTACGTGATGAAACCAGTTACGAATTTTGCCCATTCGGCACCATGATGGGCGAAGACGGTAAACCATTTAAAACCCGTACTGGCGGTACGGTTAAACTTGCTGATTTACTAGAAGAATCAATTGTTCGTGCAACGGCAAAACTGGCAGAGCGTGAATCTGATTTAACGGATGCAGAGCGTGCAGAAATCGCCCGTAAAGTTGGTATCGGTGCGGTTAAATACGCCGACCTATCAAAAAATCGTACCAGTGATTACATTTTCAACTGGGATACCATGCTTAGTTTTGAAGGTGCTACGGCCCCTTACTTACAATACGCGTATACGCGTGTTCGCAGCATCTTCCGTAAATCGGGTGTAGACGCAGCAAACTTAACCGCAGATGTCGCCATTGTTGAGCCACAAGAAAAAGCCCTTGCACTAAAACTTCTTCAATTAGAAGAAGTGCTTGATCAAATGATCAATGAAGCAACACCGCACGTATTATGTAGTTACTTATATGAGCTGGCTAGTCTTTACATGACCTTCTACGAAGCCTGCCCAGTACTGAAAGACGGCGTAGAGCCAAGTGTACGTGACAGCCGTTTAGTGTTGTGTAATTTAGTGGCGGATACGTTGAAAACAGGGTTGGACCTGTTAGGCATTGAAGTCATGGAGCAAATGTAACCTACTGCGTGTAGTTCGCTTTAGCTGCGTTAATGAGTTTATTTAGCCTAAGTCACATACAAAACACGTATGCTCCTTGGCATAAATAAACTCATTGCCTTGCTAGCACTCCTACACTTGCAGATAATTTTAGGTGCTAGGTGCTAGGTGCTAGGTGCTAGGTGCTAGGTGCTAGGTTTAGCTTGACACTGAGCTGCAATGGCTTAATTTTGTAGCTGATAGCTGATAGCTGATAGCTGATAGCTGATAGCTGATAGCTGATATCTTATAGCTGATAGATGATTTATAATAAAT
>NZ_PNDT01000102.1:0-18940 GCF_005886375.1 Pseudoalteromonas sp. S1727 | reverse complement strand
AAACTCGAAACTCGAAACTCATCCTAATGCGTAGTGTATGATGGCTCCAAATTAAAGAAAGCCGCTTTATAAATGAAGCGGCTTTTTATCGGTTTAACCTTCTCGTTGGATCAAGCCTTCTAGAGCTCGGATATTGGTGAGTAAGTCTTGGCGTTGAGGATTGGCATTAAATGCCTTTTTTAGCTGGTTTAATGCTTGTTTGTAGTTCTTACTATCAATTTCTATTTGAGCTAATCCTAACCATGCAGATAGTTGGAAATCAGGTAACGCTTGAGCTCTAACGTACATTAACCTTGCTTGTGTTAGTTGGTTTTGCTGTTGATAAATAGTTGCCAGACTTAACAGCGCATCACCTAGATTTGGATCAATAGCCAACGCTTTGTTTAACCGCTTGGTAGCCTGTTTTAAGTTTCCTTGTTCAATTGCTAATTGTGCACTGTAAACTGATAGTTCAGCTTGTGATTGTTTTGATAACTTATTGCTAAACGGCGTTAGTTTAGCAATAAGCTGTTTTGCCTGAGCCCATTTTTGTTGGGCGATAAGCCAATTTAGGGTTTGCATGCTTACCGCAGTGGCTTCATCTAGGTGTGCTGATTCTGTATTTGCAAGGGCCTTATTCAGTAGATCTACTGATCGAGAATAACTGCCTTGAGTAAGGTGTAGCTGTGCTGCAAGTAGCTGGTTATTGGCGTTAGTAGGCGCTAATTTTAGCGCGACTTCAATGCTGGCTAATGCTTGCTTATTATTATTTTGCTGAAGTGCGATTTGTGCCCGTTGTAGCCAAAGCTCAGAATTCTCCGGAGACGCATTGAGCAGCTCTTTTAACAGCACTTGGGCTTGACTAAGATCACCTGCGGAGATCAATGAAAATAATAACCCTTGTTGATATTGTGTTTGCTGTGGTTCCAGCATGAGTGCTTGTCGATATGCGGCTATAGCACTCCATGGTTGCTCAGCTTGTACATGAATATAAGCAAGTTGTGCATATACTTGAGCATCCGCTTGACCAAGTTCAATACAACGAGTTAGATGAGGTTGTGCTTGTTTATAACTACCTTGTTGCATATAAAGCAGACTTAGCCCTTGGTGTGCTTTAACTAGATCTGGGATAGTCGATAAACTTGCCTTTAATGCCAGTTCAGCCTCTTTAAACTGCTTTAGGGTCAACAATACTTGACCACGTAACAGTTGGAGTGCGGGGCTGTCATTATTAAGCTCTCGTTGTTTGAATAAGTTTGCAACAGATTGATAATTTCCTTGCTCTAACAATGGTTTTACTTGTTGGGCGAAACTACGTTCGTTTGGCTCTATTTTTATATCTGTTGGACTCAGTAAATTATTATTAATAAGCAATTGCCAGTGCGGATCGCTGGGCTGTAATTTAACACTCAAAGGTGCAGCCTGACTGGCATTTATATAAAGTGTTAATGGTATGATTGCACAGCAAGCAAACCATTTTTTTGTCGTTAATTTTTTCATTGTATTTTCACTTTAATACTGACTTGCTAAGGTTTAAATTCAATGGGCCAAATAAATCTGGCACGCACTATATCACCGTCTTTTTTAGGTGAACTAAAACGACTTTGTTTGATTATTCTATCTATTTCGGGTTTTAGTTCTGGATACGGGTTTTGCACTACATTTATTAAACTTAAGCGACCATTTTCATCGATAAATACATCGAGTTTTACTATAAAAGAGCTTACTCCTTGGCGGGTTAGCTTTTTTGGTAATATGGCCTTTACCGGAGTGAGTAGTGTCGGAAGACCGTCTAGTTGGTTTAAGCTAAACGCATCCCAGTTTACCTCAATTGATTGAAATTCAGGGGTTGCTATTGGCATGTTAGTAAGTGTTGGCTTGCTTAAAGATATTTTGCTCTCAACTTTTATATTAATAGCTTGAATTGTTGCACCCGCTCCCTCGACGACTAAGCTTTGCATTGGTTCTGCTACTGTAGACTGGGTAATTGTTGGCGGTGGGGGGGGCGGCAACGGTACTAAAGCAACTTCTCGCACGATCACTTTATCATTGATAACATGTTCGGCTATTTGTCCAAGCCATAGCAAGAGTAATGCAATGCTAAGTACGGCAAGGCTTAATATAAAAGCAAAAAATGGATGTCGCTTATTGCTTGTTGCTGATGTAAGCGTATTACTGTGCATATTATTGTTGGGTCGCTAAGTTAACAGTTGCAGCACCAGCGAGTTTAGCTTCGTCTATGACTTTGACTAATAACTCGGTTGGCACGGTTTTATCTGCTTGGATCACTACTGGGCGCTGTTGTTGTTTTAGCATTTGCTCAACACTGCTGCGTACACCCGCAACACCTATTTGGCTGCCATCAAAGTAAACTTGTTGGCTATCCGTTATAGCAATAAAGATCACTTGTTGCTCTAATCGGCTGGCTGAGACTGCTTGCGGTTTATCAACTTCAACACCGCTTTCGCGAACGAACACAGTGGTAACGATAAAGAATATTAATAAAATAAACACCACATCTAACAGTGGTGACATATCGATATGGTGAGCTGATTGCTGCTCTAGACGCTGTTTTAATCGTGCTTGCATTGGTTAGCTCACTGGTAATTTAATCGCACTGCGACGCGTAACGTACAATAAATATGCCTGCATCAGCCATGCGGGAATAGCGCAGACTAACCCTAACTGTGTTGTTAGCAAAGCATCACTGATCGCTTGGCTCATTAGTTCGTTTTGCCCTTGTGACATCACTTTAAATGTATCAAGCAAACCAATAATAGTACCGAGTAAGCCAAGTAATGGCAGGGCTGCAGTTAAAATAGAACTAACATCATGCCAATAGCCTTGACGTTGAAGCTTATACTGCTTTATATGCAAAATATCGTGCCAAATAAGCTGATAAACATAAAGCGCTAATAAGATGATCAGCCAGCAGATAAAGTTACCAAGTAGTTGATCAAACATCTTTTACCTCTAGCTGACTAAGTTGCAGTGCAAATGCTTCAAGTTGGCTGTAATAGGCTTTAGCTTTACGCGATAGTAGAGCATTGAGCACTAATGCAGGTATTGCGACTACTAAACCAAGCTCTGTAGTGATCAAAGCCTGAGCTATACCGCCTGATACGACCTCGGGATCACCTGAGCCAAACAATGTCATCATTTTAAATGTTTCAATCATTCCACTGACGGTGCCTAACAATCCTAATAGTGGTGCGACAGATGCAGTAATTGCAATCGCGCCAATGTAGTTATCGAGCTTATGTTTATCATGCATCAGTTGATTAAACAGTTGATCGTCTCGTATTTGCCCTTTGTGGTTATCAATCGATAGCTTGAAGAGCGTAGCTTGCATCCCGCTAAAGTTATGTTGCTCTGGCGCGTTAAATGTATTTTGTAATGTCAGAGCTGAGACTGATTTTATTTTGCTTAAACCAAACAATTGATACGCTTTAAATAAAGCAATCAATAAAGCAAAGCATGCAAACAGAATAATTGGAATTGCCCACAAGCCGCCCTTTTCAAGATGCTCAACAGTACCTTCTTGCTGAGCTTGGCTCGCAGCTAAGCGCGTTAAACTAGGATCAAATGTTAGTGATACGGTTGCTTTTTCCGAGTTCTTACTAAGTTGTGATAATGCTTCATCAAATGGCGTTTCACCGCTTGTTGATTGCACTAATGCAACTTTAGGTGGAGCTTGGGTTGGGTCTGTTGTAGCAAGTAATCCCATTAACTGTGGCTGGGTAACGCTAAACCAAGCAACGGGCCCCACTTGTAACGTTGTAGCTGGGGTAAGCTCACCATTTTTCAGTACAATATTTTGTTGTTTAAATTGCGGATAGAGCGCCGCAGTTTGCTGTTTTATCACAGAGAATACGTTATTCAACAGTGTTTGTTGATCGTTATTACTTTGAGCAGCTTTAGCGTATTGGCGAGTAAAGCGGTTCAGTAAATTAAGGCGATATTGTTGCTGTTGTTGCCAAGTATCTAAGCGAGTTTGCAGTTGAGTTAAACTAAGTGTGTCTTCATCTGCAAGGCGACGGTTTATAGCTGCTTGTTCGCGTTCTTTTTTTAGTGCTTGTTGTTTATCAAATATTTTTTGTGCAAGGGCCGTTTGTTGCTTAGTAATTCGCTCTTGTGACTTATTTAATGTGCTTTGCGCACTTTTTATATCTGTTAGTAATTGCTGTTTAGCATCATTTGCTGTGGCGGCTGTAGTTAGTTGACTTACGAATAAAAGAGCAAAACACAATAAATTGATTAATTTCATTGAATAGACTCCTTAGCTGCATAACTAAATACAGGTAGGGTTAACCAGTTTGCTGCTTGCTTTTTCTCTTGCACTGCAATGCCGTGTGCAATTTGTTCGCCATCAAGTTCACTGTCAAACTGCCATTGCCACCCTAGCTCAGCAGGAAAACCGATCCCCGTGTAGCTTAAATCATTACTCACAAACCATGCTTGAGCGGCACCTAAATAGAGTTGTTTGACCCAAATTTCTTTACCTTGATCGTTAGTAATTGCCATCTCATGAATCGAAATTCGATTTTGAAAATCAGCAAGTTGACCTAACATTTTTAAAGCAATTTGGAGTTTTTCATTTGCATCCAAATTTTCATCAGTTAGATCGCCAATTTCTTGCCAGCTAGTGAATAATGGTGGCGGTAATTGTACTTGCAGTGAACGTAGTTGCTGAATGAGCTGATTTAATTGAGTGTTTAAAGCGCTTTCATCGACTTCAAGTTGCCCTTGTTTTTGGATCAGTGCAGTGCGCTTTTCTGCAAGTTCAGAGCTGTTCTTTTGACGGTTGTGATTGAACTGTTTGAGTTGGGTTTGCTCCGCATCCAGTAGCGTGAGAGTTTGTTCCATAGTGGCTTTTTTTTCTAACCAGTGTGTTTCTAGCTCATTTGTTTGTTGTTCTATTTGTAGCCATTGATTGACAAGGCTTTCAAGTTCGCTAACTGGATCTGCGGTACTTGAGAATGAGCTGAGTAAAATAACTGCCCCAAGAGATTTTATAAAACGTTGCATATGATAATTAATGCCCTAAAAGTGATGACGATATGTAGCACGGCACAGAGTTTAGGCTAGATGAAAGTCATGCCTAAAACTGTAAATTTTTAAGTGCTTTAATATTTTTTATAGCGTAATCGGTACATCTAAATTGATGTTTATTTAACAATGGTATTACGTATGTTTAAAAGTGCGAAAAATAGTACAATGCCTGACAAAATAACACAAGTGATAATATTTCGCATTTACATTGCTTTTATCGAGTGCTAGGATTTCGCCGAATTAAAATCAACGTGCTTAAACGACTTGCTACAAATAATTATGTTAGCGAGCGACCTACATATGGAGTTAAAATGGGTAAAATGTCTAGTAAACGCCGAACTTATGTAAAACCTTTGGCTGCTTTCGTAACCGCAACTTTATCAACTTGGGTATCTGCTCAAGGAGCTGAAAATGTGCAAGAATTATCAGTAACCAAAGCTACCACACAATCGGAACAAAGCTACAAAGTTGAAAAATCTTCATCAATCAAGAACACCCAACCACTCGTTGATACTGCAAAATCAATTACGGTTATTAACAAAGCGGTGATGAAAGATCGAAATGTAGATAGTTTGCAAGACGCTTTGCGTAATGTGTCAGGCATTTCATTAGCAGCAGGCGAAGGTGGTGCTCCTGCTGGCGATAGTTTATCTATTCGTGGCTTTAGTGCGGCGAACGATATTTTCATTGATGGTATTCGTGATATTGCTGGGTACGATCGCGATACTTATAATGTTGAGCAAATCGAAGTGGCTAAAGGTCCAAGCTCAGCAATGACTGGCCGTGGCTCAACCGGTGGGAGTATCAACTTAACCACTAAAACAGCAACATTAGATGAATTTAATGATGTGTCATTACGTTTAGGAACCGAAAGTGATTATCGTGGGCAAATCGATAGTAACTTCAAAGTAGGTGAAACATCTGCATTACGCGTAAATGCTTTAGTTGATGAAGGTGATGTTGCTGGGCGTGATCATGTTGATTACGAAAAACAAGCTGCAGCTATTTCATTTGCCTCTGGTTTGGGCACTGAAAGCCGTTTTAATCTTAATGCCGATTATCAGAACCAAGATAATATGTCTGATTATGGTATTCCGTGGGTTGGCTCTGCACCTGTGGTTGCTGAATTAGCTGGTAGCGAAAATGCGGCACCACCAGTGGATTTTGACAACTTTTACGGCAATGTATACCGTGATTTTGAAGATATAGAGGCTTACTCAGCAACAGCCAAATATGAATATGACTTATCACAAACCACAATGTTACGTGCGCAAGGGCGTATCGGTAGCGTTGAGCGTAAAGATACAGTAACTGCACCGCGCTTTATTGATGTATCGACAACCACAGATATCAGAATGAGCGATGTTAAAAACCGCGATACACGCAATGAATTAGCAACATTACAGCTTGATTTGGTGGGTGAGTATGATTTTGCGGGTGTAAAACATAATGTGGTCGCTGGTGTTGAATTAACTAACGAGACGTTTAGTCGCTGGAACGTAACTGCGCTGGTCGCTGATAATTTAAAAGATGAGCCGGCATTAAATGACTTATATAATCCGGATGCATATTTACCTTACAGCGGTCAGTATGGTCGTGATGGTACTAGTACTGAAGCGGTTGCTAAAACCCGTGCTATTTATGCTTTTGACACTATAACTTTTAATGAGTATTGGGAAGTCACTGCAGGTTTACGTTCAGAGCAGTATGACAGCGATTATCAGTATGATTACAATGATCCAAGTTTGACGATTTCAACCAGTGATACGATGACCAGTTGGAATGCGTCTGCGGTATACAAACCAAGTGAAAATAGCAGTATTTACTTTGGCGCTGGTAACTCGTATAACCCATCAGCAGAGGGGATCGCAGTTTCTACACGCGGTAATGCCAGCGAGTTAGAACCAGAGAAAAGCCAAAGTTATGAGTTGGGAACTAAGTGGAATCTCCTCGACGATAAATTGATGACTACAGCTGCTATTTTTAGAACGGTTAAGACTAATGCGCGAGTCGATGATCCAACAAGCGATGAACGTGGTGTTGAAGTGCTTGATGGCGAACAACGTGTACAGGGTTTGGAACTTTCTGCTACGGGCCTAATTACTGACGAGCTTAGTATTATCGGCTCTTACACATTCCAAGATAGTGAGGTGACGGAGTCAACTGTAGATGGTGATGTCGGTCATGATTTAGCGCGTGCGCCTAAAAACAGTTTTAGTGTATGGGCGCGATACGACTTTAGTGATGCGCTAGCCGCAGGCTTTGGTGCACAATATATTGGCGAACGTTATAATGGTAATTCATCGACCAGCCGTAAAGCCGATAGCTATGTGTTATTAGATATGATGCTTTCTTACCAAGCTACTGAACAGTTAAGTATTCAGTTTAATGGTGAAAACTTAACCGATGAAGATTATGAAGATCAACTCGGTGGTGGGCATTTTATTCCAGGTCAAGGTCGTTACTTTACTCTAACGGCTAGTTACTCTTTCTAATTACAACCAAATGTTTGTTGAATAGGTTAGAGCTTAATGAAACAGGTTAATGTACATTAACCTGTTTTTGTTTTAAAAATTCAGGAACCTCCATGTTATTAAAAATACCTGATTTACTGAGTGCTGATGAAGTTGCTTATTGCCGAAAGGTGTTATTAGCCGCGCAATGGACAGATGGCAGTGTTACCGCTGGTTATCAGTCAACTAAAACTAAAAATAATTTACAATTACCAGAGCAAAGCGTTGAAGCTAAAGAGCTTGGCGATATTGTTATGGGCGCTTTGGCGCGTAGCAATTTGTTTATGTCTGGTGCGTTGCCTGCAAAAATATTTCCGCCCTTATTCAATTGTTACCAAGGTGGGCAGTCGTTTGGTATTCATGTAGATAATGCTATTAGGCAAGTCCCTGGCACGCCAGTAAAAATTCGTACAGATTTGTCTATGACATTGTTTTTCAGTGATCCAGAAGACTACGATGGCGGTGAACTTATTATTGAAGACACATATGGATCACATTCGGTAAAACTCCCAGCAGGAAGCATGGTGTTGTATCCATCAAGTAGTTTGCATAAAGTGACACCCGTTACGCGTGGGCGCCGTTTAGCGTCATTTTTTTGGTTACAAAGTATGGTCAATAGTGATGAAAGACGTACTTTACTGTTTGAATTGGATTCATCAATTCAAAGTTTGCGTGAAAAAGTCAGTGATAGCCCAGAGATAGTGCGATTAACAGGGGTTTATCATAATCTGCTTAGGCAATGGGCACAGACTTAATCAAGCTAGACAATAATTGTCTAGCTTGATTAAAACGAACTATTTATAGCCGTTAGGGTTGTTACTTTGCCAGCGCCAAGTATCTTGCATCATACTATCAATCCCGCGCTCTGCTTGCCAACCAAGCTCATTAAGGGCTTTTTCTGGTGCCGCGTAACAGGCTGCGATATCGCCTGGACGGCGAGGGGATACTTGATAAGGAATATCTTTACCGCAGGCTTGGCTGAATGCGTTGAGCATTTGCAGCACTGAATAACCATTGCCTGTGCCAAGGTTGTAAACGTGGGCGCCGCTATCTTGGTTTATTTTATTAAGTGCCTTTAAATGGCCAAGTGCTAAGTCTACAACGTGGATATAATCACGAACCCCAGTACCATCGACGGTATCGTAATCATCACCAAATACACCTAACTGCTTTAACTTACCAACAGCAACTTGCGAAATGTAAGGAAGCAGGTTATTTGGAATACCATTTGGATCTTCACCAATTAAACCTGATTCATGTGCACCTACAGGGTTAAAGTAGCGCAATATCGCAAAAGCAAAGCGCTCGTCTGATTTTGCGATATCTTGCAGCATCATTTCAACCATCAGTTTTGATGTACCATAAGGGTTGGTAGTACCACCTACAGGGAAGTCTTCACGAATTGGCAGACTTGCCGGGTCACCATAAACGGTAGCAGATGAACTAAATACTAGCTTGAATACACCCGCATCACGCATAGCATCAACGAGGCTTAGCGTACCTTGTACGTTATTTTGATAGTACTCAATTGGCTTTTCGACTGACTCGCCTACCGCTTTTAGACCTGCAAAATGAATAACACTCTCGATTTGATGTTTAGCAAACACGTGGTCTAAAAATACTTTATCGAGAATATCACCTTGATAAAAAGTCACGTCTTTTGCTGTAATGCTTTTGACTCGGTTGAGTGATTCTGGTGACGAATTACTTAGGTTATCAATAACGACAACATCCTGTCCTTGCTGTAGTAGTTCTAAAACTGTGTGTGAGCCAATATAGCCTGCACCACCGGTGACTAAAATAGTCATACTATCTCCATTTAAGTAATTTTATTCAATTAAGCTAATTTCATCACAAATAGTGATTGATTGCCTGTTTTATCTGTCATTAATTTTTTTAGTGTTAGTAAAACTATCTGCTTGATTACATTTTTGCTATAAATGATAACAATTAAGAAAATTAGTATTAAGCTATAGTTAAGTTGAAAGTGCTAATCTTGCACCTAACATAGGGTAACGCCTTTATTGGAGAATGTTATGAATACAGTAAAAAAAATAGCAATGGCAATGCTAGTAGCACTTCCTGTTTTTGCTCATGCTGGCGAGGCTGTAGTTAAATGGCAAGACTTTAATGATTATCGCGATACGCGACCATCTAATGAACCTAAAGGGTCATATCATAAACATATTGCGACAAGCTTTGAAAAGCACTTCAATAAATTGGCTGAAGATTTACCAGAAGGTTATAAATTTAACGTTGAAGTGACTGAACTTGATTTAGCTGGTGATGTACGTTTTGGCGGTATGAATGATTTACGTATTATTAAACCTATTTATTTTCCACGCATCGAGTTTAAATACTCAGTGACTGATAAAGATGGCAAAGTGCTGAGTGAAAACGATAAAGTCGAGTTAAAAGACATGGGCTTTATGGATAAAATTAAAATGGGCCGTGATGAAGAGTTTTATTACGATAAACGTTTAATTACTGATTGGTTTAATAAAGAATTAATGCCGCAAATTGTTCCTAGTTAATTACACCCTAGCTAAGATGAAGAAGCGCTCACACTGTGAGCGCTTTTTTGCTATTTAAAGGTCGCTAATAATTGCAGGATTTGTTGGAGTTTAATTACCGTAGCTTTAAGCTTTTCTTCGTCAAGGCCGTTTGTGCTTAGGCTCTCGACATCAGCGGCAACATCTAGAACATAAGGTTTAAAGCGCTTTGCTTCAAAACTAAAGCCTGCATCAGCAGGGAATAATGCTTTAAATCTGCCATGGCCCTGTTGCTGAAGTTCATCTAACTTTTTATCAGCATCAAGTGATTGACGATAAACAATTTTTAAGTTGGCATTGAGTTGTTCAATAATAGAATCCATTTTTTTCCTAAAGCTTTCGACTGCATTGCCGATATAATACGGGTAATGAACTAAAAAGTCAGGTATGAGCTATGAATATATCAGGTGGAAACCTACCGGCCATGAGTGGTGCGGGACAAAGCGGTGAAGTGTACAGCGCAGCATTGGCAAAAAAACAGCAAAAAGCTGACGGTGCAGCAGCACTGGCGTTAATTGAAGCTGCTGGCACGAGCAGTGCAGCGCAAACACCAGCAAAGTCTGTAACAGCAACGCTTGGTAATAATGTAAACGTGTACGTTTAATAGCGCACAGCGCTATTAAATCAGTTTGAGGTCAATGGGGGTCTTACTTTTTTGACCACCGATCTCGCGAACCAGCTTAGGCACTAAATAGCCTGGTAGTGCATGTAGCATATCAGCCATAATTTTGCGTGCCTGCGATTCATCAATATCAAAGTGACTAGCCCCTTCAACTTTGTCTAATAAGTATAGGTAATAAGGCAGTACATCAGCTGCAAATAATGCCTCACTCAGTGCAATTTGCGCTTGGCTTGAGTCATTCACTTCTTTTAATATTACTGCTTGATTTAGTAACATCACTCCAGCTTGTTTTAGCTTTTGCATAGCGGCTTTAAATTCATCGTCAATCTCATTGGCGTGATTAATATGATTAATGAATACGATTTTAAGCGGTGATTTTTCTAATCGTTGGCATAATTGCTCGGTAATACGCGCAGGGATCACCACAGGTAATCGGCTATGAATTCGCATCCGCTTAATTTGTGGTAATTGTTCCAGCTCATCCATAAACCAACTAATAGCATCGTCTTTGGCCATTAGAGGGTCGCCACCACTTAAGATCACTTCATTGATATTATGATCCGACTTAATGTAATCGAGAGCTTCAATGAGACTGCGTTTATTCAGTTGATTTTCTTGGTATGGAAAGTGACGACGAAAGCAATATCTGCAATTTACAGCACACCCAGTTTTAAACATCACTAAAACCCGCGACTTGTATTTATGTAACAGCCCAGGTTGCGCATTGTTTTGCTCTTGCAAAGGATCTTTATCAAATCCGGTTTTAGAGATAAACTCTTGGTGGCGTGGCATGACCTGCAACAGTAATGGGTCGTTTATATCGCCATAACGCATTTTTTTGATAAAAGGCACAGGTACACGAACCGGAAAAAGAGCCCGTGCTTTAAGGTCTTTTTCATCGGCCATGCTTGATAAACCTAGCATTTCTAGCAAGGTGCGTGGGCAAGTAACAACATTAGCTAATTCTTTTTGCCAGTTTTTATGCAAATTTGCTTCATTTCTTTGTATCATTGGCACGTAGATTACTCGAAAAATTATTAGATAGAGGAAACGATGGCGAATTATAGCACCAACGAGTTCAAGGGCGGCCTAAAAATTATGATGGACGGCGAGCCTTGCAGTATTTTAGAAAATGAAATGGTAAAGCCTGGTAAAGGTCAAGCATTTAACCGTGTTCGCATCCGTAAACTGATCTCAGGAAAAGTTCTTGAGAAAACCTTTAAATCAGGTGATACAGTCGAAGGTGCTGACGTAATGGATACTGATCTTGCGTATCTATACACTGACGGTGAGTTTTGGCATTTCATGAACAACGAAACTTTTGAACAAATCGCCGCAGATGAAAAAGCGCTAGGTGATTCAGGTAAATGGTTAGTTGAAAATGATGTATGTACTATCACATTATGGAATGGCAGCCCAATTGCTGTAACTCCACCTAACTTTGTTGAGCTTGAGATCACTGATACCGATCCTGGCCTAAAAGGTGATACAGCAGGTACTGGTGGTAAACCAGCTACTTTAAGTACTGGTGCTGTAGTACGTGTACCATTATTCGTACAAATTGGCGAAGTGATCAAAGTAGATACTCGCAGTGGTGAATATGTAAGCCGTGTTAAGTAAGCAATAACATGACTTAATTAAATCCCAGCTTAGGCTGGGATTTTTTTTGGAGAAAATATGTCAGCAGATCTTTGGATGCCTAGTGCCGAAATAGCAACCTTGCAGCAACGCGCGAGTATTATCAGAACTATCCGTGAATTCTTTTATGCACGAGAAGTAATGGAAGTCGATACTCCCAGCTTAAGTGCTGCCAGTGTAACCGACGTTCATTTAGTGAGTTTTAATACCTCTTTTGTAGGGCCTGGTCATGCTAAAGGCCTGCCGCTGTATTTACAGACCTCTCCAGAATTTGCCATGAAGCGATTATTAGCAGCAGGCAGCGGTGCTATTTTTCAACTTTGTAAAGCGTTTCGAAATGAAGAAGCGGGTAGTCATCACAACCCAGAGTTTACTATGTTGGAATGGTATCGTCCTGGATTTGATGAGTTTGCCTTGATGGATGAGATAGATGAGCTAATGCAGCTAATTTTAGATGTCCAACCGGCACAGCGGCTAAGCTATCAAAATGCTTTTAAACAAGCATTAGGAGTTGATCCGCTTAGTGCCACTGTTGAACAATTACAAACACTTGCCTGTGAACAAGGCTTTGCTGACATAGCTAAGCATGAAACCCACCGAGATACCTTACTGCAATTATTATTTTGTATGAAAGTAGAGCCAACTATTGGTCAGGATAAGCCCTGTTTTGTATATCACTTTCCGGCGTCGCAAGCTGCTTTAGCACGTATTTGTGAGCATGACTCACGTGTAGCGGGGCGCTTTGAACTTTATTATCAGAACATGGAGTTGGCAAATGGCTTTAACGAGCTTACCAATGCACAGGAGCAAGCTAAACGTTTTACTGAGGATAACGCATACCGCAACGCTAATAACTTAGCACAGGTGCCTATGGACACGCGTTTAATCGCGGCTCTTGAGCACGGTTTACCGCAATGTGCTGGAGTCGCATTAGGTATTGATAGGTTGGTGATGTTAGCAACTAAAAAAGACACGATAAAAGAAGTGATCGCGTTTGATGTAGGTAGGGCTTAAAAGATTCAAGATTCAAGGGAAGGTAAAAGTAATCTAGCTTTTACCTTGGAACTTTTCCCTTGAAACTCGTTTTTATAACTCGTAAATAAAGGTGACACCGGCGACCATAGGTTCGCCAAGCTGGGTGTAAGTATGAGTTGCATAACCATCACGCGGGTCGTTTCCAAATTCAAAACCACGAGTGGGTACTTCTTCGTCAAACACGTTACGTGCCCAAGCGCGGATTGACCATTGCTCCGCTTCATAACCCGCACTCAAGTTAACTAAATTAACGCTTGGTGCTTGTGAGTTATGGCTGTCCGAGAAGTAATAATCGTCCTTGCCTTCAATACCCACTGTAGCATATAGCTCATTTGTGAAATTATAACGGGCTGTAAATGCATATTGGTATTTAGGGGCTTGTGATTGTTCACGACCATCTTGATCTAATGGAGGTGAGTAAAGGCTTGTTCTAGCTACATAATCGTTTATCTTAGTATCTAAGTAACCTGCACTACCGGTAAAAAAGAAGTTTTCGGTTAATTGATAGCTACCTTCAATTTCAAGGCCGTAGTTTTCACCTGAACCTGCATTGTCAAAATAACTAGTAAAGTTTTTACCTTCTATTAACCAAGACTTTAATTGCATGTCTTCACGGTACATATAAAATGCCGCTAAACGCAGCACAAATTTGTCATCCAGTGAGCTGCCTTTCACCCCGAACTCACCATTCCATAAGTATTCAGGTTCAAAGGTTGTGTGTTGTTTGAAAAAGTCTGCATCGAGCGCGAATTCTTGCGCTTTTGCGAGCGCTTCAGAGTTAATACCACCGGCTTTATAACCACGGGTTAAACTAGTATAGATCATGGTACGGTCAATCACTTGGTATTCAAGTGCTAACTTACCACCGACCATGACATCGTCAGTATCAACAATAAACCCATTGCTATCAGTGTAATCCCCTTGGTATTGCTCAACTCGCAAGCCAGTGATCAAAGTGGTTTTCGAGTTGATTGGGGTTGCTAGTTGGCCGTACATAGCGACATTGTTCACTTCATACGTTGAGTCAAAGGTTTCTAGTTCAGAAAACTTTCTACGCTGGCGGTCCAGATCTACATCTCTTCCTTGATAATAAATACCTGCAACCCAATCGCGTGACTTACCATTGAATTGTAATTCAGCAGTTTTATCTTTGCGGTCACGATAGTAAGCATCCTCGTAGCTATAACCGTCAGGGTGTAGCCCAGCTGCGCATAATTGTGGCTGGTTAATATCATTACATACCCAATCTTCATCAAAGCTATAGACTAGGTCACTATCTATTCCTGATAAGTTAAGGCTTACATCAAACCAATCAAAGCCGGTGTATATATTAGCAAGGCCTACGGCAATACTTTCTTGGTTATCTTGGCCTGGTTCATCAGCTACACTATTGCGGCTGTTATCAAGGGTAAATGCATCATAGCCGTTGTTGATATCTATATAGTGAACGCTTAACTCTGAACGTAAATGATCGGTAAGTTGGCTGTGTAGTTTAAAACGGCCAATCATTTCGTCTTGTTGTTGTGTTGGTTTATCAAGGTATAAATTATCTTGATAACCGTCCGATTCGCGCTGGTAAATACTGGCGCGTACTGCGGTGTTATCTGTAATACCAATACCTGCGGCAACACCCGCTTCATAACTATTGTAGTTACCTGCGCCCAGTTGTACTTTTAAATTTGGTTCAAAGCTTGGATCGGCTGATTCCATTTGAATCATCCCTGCCATGCCATCAGCACCAAAGCGTGTGCCTTGTGGGCCGCGGTATATTTCAACTTGGTTAACATCAAATAACAGTGAACTGCCGCCAAGGCCTGAATAATTAATGCCATCAATCACTAAACCAACAGATGGGTTGATTGGATCAACAAACTGCGAGCGTAGCCCCACTCCGCGGATTTGAATATAGCGGCCACGCGATGCGCCAGAGGTAAAGTTTACATTGGCGGCACTGGCAAGCATTTCATCTAGAAAACTAGCACCACGCTCATTAATTTCACGATCGCTAAATAAGCTAGCGCTGGCGCTAAGGGTTTGAATACTTTCTTTTTGAAAATCCCCAGTAACGAGTATTTTTTCAAGTTCAGAATCATCAGCAAAAGTAGGGGCGCTTACTAAAGGTAAGAGCGCGGCAGTAATTAAAGACAAGCGTAGTTTCATTCGGTTACTTAACTCCATTTCAGGGACTCGCATGATAGCAACTATTCTTATTAAAGTCGTGATACGCGATATATTAATGTGCTATAAACGCGCACAGTATACATAATAAGGAATACAAATATGACCTTTAAAGTTGACTTTAAAGTGCGTGATTACGAATGTGATCTGCAAGGTATTGTAAATAACAGTGTGTATTTTAACTACCTAGAACATGCGCGTCATGAATTTTTACATGCCAATGGGATTGATTTTGCACAGCTCGCCCGTGATAAAATTAACCTTGTAGTGATGCGCAGTGAAATGGATTATAAGCAATCATTAGTGCCTGGGGATGAATTTTACGTAGTTGTAGAGCCTGAGCGTATTAGCCGCTTAAAGTTTGGTTTTCGGCAAACGGTTGTACGAAAGCATGATGAGAAAGTGATGTTAAAGGCATTAGTAATTGGTACCTCGGTGAATGAGCAAGGTCGCCCATTTTTGCCAGCGCAGGTTGATCAGCTATTTAAAGTCGAATAATTCTCGAATTTGAATGTTTTTTACTATCTTAGAACAATTTTTTACATTAAAAACATGCATTTTTAACGGTATAGATGGTTATTTGTTGTTATTATAATGTGATTGAGTTTTAGGTTAGTATTCACATGAAATTAGCAGCAATACCGATGCTTGTTATCGGTTTATGTGTAGGCTGCTCATCGACAGGGACCGTCACTAGTGAGCAATTGAAATACACCAAGTGGCAACTATCACGGGTTGATGGTTTAGCGATCCCAGCATCTTATTCTGCCTCATTGAGCTTTATTGAAGCTTTGCAAGTCAATGGGTTTGCTGGTTGTAATAAGTTTTTTGGCGAAGGGCAACTTGATGATAATCATCTCACGGTGAATAAATTAGGGATGACCCGGAAGTCGTGTGGTAATGAGCTGGATGAGTTTGAACAGCAGTTTTTAAATGCGTTAAAGCAAGGCGTGCCGTTGCAAATGCAAGATCAGCAGCTTGTCTTAAGCGGCGAGCAAACGTTTGCATTTATTCCAGCGGGTTAAGCGCTTGCAGACGAGTTGTATCTGACGTACACTCGTCGACGAACAATATATAGAATTTTTACTTGTCGGAGTGCCTTGAGTTTTAACTTAAAGGCTGAGATCGCGAAAGCGGGATCCGTGAACCTGATCAGGCTAACACCTGCGTAGGGAACAAGCTGCCTTAAATGGGTGCTTGTGCGCCTGTTTGGCGTATAAGTACTCTGGCTGCCAAGGTTAGGTGTACTTTTATAACACCCGCCTACGATCCATGTAGCTGTTGCTACTCTCTATTGCATAGCAATATCTGACAAGACAACCCTTTTAGCAATGAGGTAAGTCATGTCAAACACATCAAATAAACCGTCTCGCCGCGAAACCCGTGCGGCTGCATCAGATTATATTTACAACCTGACTGGGCAACCATTCCCAAGTTCACACAAAGTCTACGTACAAGGCACGCAAGAGAATGTACGCGTTGGTATGCGTGAAATTACTCTAAGCGATACTTTTATAGGTGGTACAGAAGAAAACCCAGTATATGAATCAAATGCGCCATTGCGTGTATACGATACCTCTGGTCCATACACAGATCCTGACTTTAAGTTAGATGTGCGTAAAGGGCTTGATAAATATCGTGAGCAGTGGATTGAAAGCCGTGGCGATACAGAAATTTTAGAATCCGTGACCTCACAGTTTTCGCAGCAACGCATGGCTGATGAAGGCCTTGATCACATTCGTTTTGAGCACCTTCCTAAAATTCGTCGTGCTAAAGCGGGTAAAAATGTCACGCAAATGCATTATGCTCGCCAAGGTATTATTACCCCTGAAATGGAATATGTAGCGATCCGGGAAAACATGGGCCGTGCACAAATTCAACAAGAATTGTTAGCGCAGCAGCACAAAGGCGAGTCGTTTGGCGCGAGTATTCCTGAATTTATTACCCCTGAATTTGTCCGTGATGAAATTGCTCGCGGTCGTGCAATTTTACCAAATAATATCAACCACCCTGAAACCGAACCAATGATTGTTGGCCGTAACTTTTTAGTAAAAGTAAATGCCAATATTGGTAACTCGTCTGTTACTTCATCAATTGAAGAAGAAGTTGAAAAAATGGTGTGGTCAACCCGTTGGGGTGCTGACACCGTAATGGATTTATCAACGGGTCGGTACATTCATGAAACTCGTGAGTGGGTAGTACGTAATTCACCAGTGCCAATTGGTACTGTGCCTATTTACCAAGCGCTTGAAAAAGTAAATGGTGTGGCTGAGGATCTCACGTGGGAGATTTTCCGCGATACGCTTATTGAACAAGCCGAGCAGGGTGTTGATTACTTTACAATTCATGCCGGTGTATTGCTGCGCTATGTACCAATGACAGCTAAGCGCGTTACGGGTATTGTATCGCGCGGTGGTTCAATTATGGCTAAATGGTGTTTAGCGCACCATAAAGAAAATTTCTTATACACTCACTTTGAAGATATTTGCGAAATTTTAAAGCAATACGATGTGTGTTTTTCATTAGGCGATGGCCTGCGCCCAGGCTCAATTGCGGATGCTAACGATGAAGCGCAATTTAGCGAGCTACGTACTTTAGGGGAATTGACCAAAATAGCGTGGAAACACGATGTACAAGTGTTTATTGAAGGCCCAGGTCACGTGCCAATGCATATGATCAAAGAAAATATGGAAGAGCAACTTAAGCATTGCGATGAAGCCCCTTTCTATACTCTTGGTCCACTGACGACTGATATCGCTCCAGGTTATGACCATATCACTTCAGGGATTGGTGCGGCACAAATTGCTTGGTATGGTTGTGCGATGCTGTGTTACGTAACACCAAAAGAACACTTAGGTTTACCAAATAAAGAAGACGTTAAAGAAGGTTTGATCACCTATAAAATTGCCGCCCATGCAGCCGATTTAGCGAAAGGCCACCCTGGTGCGCAAGAGCGCGATAACGCCTTATCAAAAGCGCGCTTTGAGTTCCGCTGGCATGACCAATTTAATATTGGTTTAGACCCTGTTCGTGCTCGGGAATACCACGATGAGACTTTGCCGCAAGAATCGGGCAAAGTGGCACATTTTTGCTCTATGTGTGGGCCAAAGTTCTGCTCAATGAAAATCACCCAAGAAGTGCGTGATTACGCCAAAGATCTCGAAGCCAGAGGTATCGATCCCAACAACGTAGGCGATGCGATTGAGATCAAAATGGTCGATGTCGAAGCCGAAATGAAAGCTAAGTCAGCCGAGTTTAAACAAACCGGCTCAGAGATTTATCATAAAGCGGTTTAACTAAAAGGCGCTAAGTTCTAGGGAAGAGACTAGGTTTTAGGATGTTGTTAACCTAGAACCTAGAACCTAGAACCT
>NZ_PNDT01000101.1:0-585 GCF_005886375.1 Pseudoalteromonas sp. S1727 | reverse complement strand
GCGCACTATAAAATTGTTAGGCATTTCAGGAAGAATTGATGCACTCTGAACTAGTGAGAAATATCCCCGGCAACTCAAATTGGGAAGGATCTTTTTATGAGCGACTTACTGAATACGGTGAGTGGGACTCAAAATCTTTTTGGGTACTTCATTTAGATTTGCTAAATATTGCAAAACAGCAGGTTACTAATCAGCCTGTTGAAAGAGAATTGGCTTACATGCTCCTTTTGCTTCAACAAAAAGTTCTTACCTTAATTTCTGCTCATTTTGCTAAAAATGATGTGTTCAAAATAGTTAATATTAATACTGAACAACTGTATGAGTACCAAGAACGATTCAAAATGGCAATATTGGGAGCTATATCTGGTGAGGTGTTACCAGAAAGTTCATTTGACTTGGCTAACCCTTTAGTAAAAAATGCCTAACAAGCTGTTAAACAAGGACAAAAAACAGTTGGTTTTTGCTCCTTCGTCGCTTATTTTAACCAACTATTTTATTGCCTGTTAACAGGGCGTTGAGGCTGTAGAATTACTCTTTTTAGGAACTTGCTCTCTCAACCTTAATTGTTTGTTTTTTAACCTTGAA
>NZ_PNDT01000100.1:0-1276 GCF_005886375.1 Pseudoalteromonas sp. S1727 | reverse complement strand
TAACAATTTTATAGTGCGCGCGTCGCGCATCTTTCTGCCGATGTCACGCTCATGTATTAATAAATCTATTTTTAACAAATAACGTAATGTATTGCCAACTATAATTTTTTATTGACGCTAAAGAGATTCAGAAAAAAGAAAGTGCGCTCGTCGCTCATTTTCTTGAATATGGGAGCACAACAACTAAACTGTATATTTATACAGTTACTTATATTGGTGATGACATGAAAACGCGCTCTCCATTTTTAAATTATATCGCTGATTATATGTTGGTACGTCAGTACTCATTACGTACCGTGGATACGTACCTAAAATGGATTGCATCTTATATCCATTTTCATGATAAGCGCCACCCCGCCTCAATGGGAGACAATGAAGTCGAACGCTATCTAGAGTACTTAGTGTTAAAACAAAACGTTGCACCACGAACGCAAGCCACAGCACTCAATTCATTGTCATTTCTATACAAGCACATAATAAAAAAAGAGCTGTCGTTAAACTTAAATTTTGCCCGCAGTAAAAAACAAGCAAAACTACCTGTAGTTATGACGCCAGAAGAAGTTAAGCTGCTTATGACTCATTTAAATAAGCGTTATTACCTTATTGCAGGCCTTATGTACGGAAGTGGTTTAAGAGTAATGGAAGCGGTACAATTAAGAGTGAAAGATATTGATTTTGATTACAAGTGTATTCAAGTATGGAATGGCAAAGGTAATAAACACCGTATTGTAACGCTGGCCACCGAGCTAATTCCTATGCTGAGAAATCAAATTCTGCAGGTTGATGACTATCTAAAACTTGATTTAAATAATACGGAATATGCTGGCGTATGGATGCCTTATGCTTTAACAAAAAAATATCCTTCTGCCTCAAAATCTCTTGCGTGGCAGTATTTATTTCCCTCACATATATTAAGTACAGATCCTCAAAGTGGTGAAATAAGACGACATCATTTTCATCACTCGTGTATAAGAAAAGAAGTAAAAAAAGCCGTTCAAAAATCGGGATTAACAAAAATAATAACACCGCATACCTTGCGTCATTCATTTGCAACGCATCTATTGCAAAGTGGCGCCGATATTCGCACCGTTCAAGCACAATTGGGCCATTCTGATGTCAAAACCACACAAATATATACGCATGTTTTGCAGCAGGGAGCGAACGGTGTTGTAAGCCCATTAAGCAAAATTTTCTAGTTCACATTACTATAAGCCGAAAAATGCGTTAGCGGAACGTCCGCTTTGTAGAATAAAACCAATAGCATTAATCAAAGTGA